>NC_013596.1 GCF_000024865.1 Streptosporangium roseum DSM 43021
GGTCATCGTGTGCTCCTTGATCGGTATGGACGGGTAGGGAAGGGATCGTGAAGCGGGCCGGTCACCGGCCTGCGGGGACAGCGTTCT
Source organism: Streptosporangium roseum DSM 43021 (assembly GCF_000024865.1). Taxonomy (NCBI): domain Bacteria; kingdom Bacillati; phylum Actinomycetota; class Actinomycetes; order Streptosporangiales; family Streptosporangiaceae; genus Streptosporangium; species Streptosporangium roseum. Next base: position 88 of record NC_013596.1, read on the forward strand.
GGCGCAGGTCGGCCAGCAGCTCGTCGAGCTCGCTGGGGGCGATGACGACCTCGCGGGCCTTGCTGCCGTCGGCGGCGCCGACGACGCCCTTGCTTTCCAGCAGGTCCATCAGCCGGCCCGCCTTGGCGAAGCCGACCCGCAGCTTGCGCTGCAGCATGGAGGTGGAGCCGAACTGGGTGGTCACGACCAGCTCGGCGGCGCTGATGAGCAGCTCCAGGTCGTCGCCGATGTCGTCGGCGATGTCGTCGGCGCCTTCGCTCATCGCCGGGGCCGGGGTGGCCAGGTCGTCGCGGTGGTGGTCGCCGGCGTGCTTGCGGCAGTGCGCGACGATCGCGGCGATCTCCTTCTCCGACACAAAAGCGTTCTGCAGCCGGGCCGGGTTGGTCGAGCCCATCGGCGCGAACAGCGCGTCGCCCTGGCCCACGAGCTTCTCCGCTCCCGGCTGGTCGAGAACAACCCGGCTGTCAGCGAGGCTGGCGGTGGCGAAGGCGAGCCGGGAGGGCACATTGGCCTTGATCAGGCCGGTGACGACGTCCACGCTGGGCCGCTGGGTGGCGATGACCAGGTGGATGCCGGCGGCTCGGGCCAGCTGGGTGATGCGGACGATGGAGTCCTCGACCGTGCGGGCGGCGACCATCATCAGGTCCGCCAGCTCGTCGACGATGACCAGCAGGTACGGATACGGCGTGCGGGGTGCCTTGCCCGCCGGGGCGGCCACCTTCCCGGCCTGGACGGCGCGGTTGTAGTCGTCGACGTGGCGGAAGCCGCAGGCGGCCAGGTCGTCGTAGCGGCGGTCCATCTCCCCCACCACCCACTCCAGCGCCTCGGCGGCCTTCTTCGGGCTGGTGATGATCGGCGTCATCAGGTGCGGGATGCCCTCATAGATGCTCAGTTCGACCCGCTTGGGGTCGATGAGCACCATGCGAACCTGCTCGGGGGTGGCGCGCATCAGGATCGAGGAGATCAGCCCGTTGACGCACACCGACTTGCCGGCGCCGGTGGCGCCCGCGATAAGCAGGTGCGGCATCTTGGCGAGGTTGGCCAGAATGGTCTTGCCCTCGACGTCCTTGCCCAGGCCGACGATCAGCGGGTGCCGCTCGGCCTGGGCGGCGTCCGAGCGCAGGATGTCGCCGAGGGAGACCAGGTCCTTGTCGGTGTTGGGGATCTCCACGCCGATCGCGGACTTGCCGGGGATCGGGCTCAGGATCCGGACGTCGGCCGACTTGACGGCGTAGGCGATGTTCTTGGTCAGCGCGGTGACCTTCTCCACCTTGACCGCCGCACCGAGGGTGATCTCGTAGCGGGTGACGGTCGGGCCGCGGGTGAAGCCGCTCACGCTCGCGTTGACGCCGAACTCCTCCAGCACCCCGGTGAGCGCGGCGACGATGGTCTCGTTGGCCTTGGTGGAGGGCCTGGGCGCGCTGCCCGGGCGCAGCAGGGCCAGGCTGGGCAGCACGCCCGAGGCGGCGGCCGCGACGGCGATGTCGGTGTCGGCGGAGCCAGTGGATGCGCCGTTCTGGGCGCCCAGGACGGGGGTGTCGTAGGGGCCGCGCTCGCCGATCAGGTCGGGGTCGACCGGCTGCGGACGACGCGGAGCAGGAGCGTGCGGGCGGGCGGTCGGCCAGCCGTCGACGTCGCCGAGCCCGGTCTCTCCGGTCAGCGCCTGCTCGACGTCAGCCGGGACGTCGCGGTCGGTGTCGTAGGCGGCGTGGGTGGCGTAGCGGGGATTGTCGCTGACCGGCGGAGACGTCCGGCGGCCGGTGCGGCGGCGCAGGCCAGCCAGCCGTGCGGGGATCTGCCGGACCGGGGTCTGCGTGGCCACCAGCAGCCCCCAGGCCGCGAGCACGACCAGCAGGGCGATCACCGCGGCGGCGGGCAGCAGCAGCGTCAGCGGGGAGGCGACGGCGTAGCCGAGCGCACCGCCGGCCGCCAAGGCATCGGCTCCGGCGCCGTGGACGGTGTGGATGATGCCCGCCACCGCGGCGGTGACGGCCAGGGCACCCAGGATCAGCCGCACCACGGCAATCTCCGAATCGGTCGCGCGCAGCAGCCGCCAGGCCAGCGCGGCCAGCGCGAACGGGGCCACCACGATGAGGGAGCCGATCAGCGCGCGGGCGGCGATCTGCACCAGGTCCATGGCCAGGCCGTCGACGACGCCCCACCCGGCCAGCGCCAGCACCACGGCGACCACGGCGCTCAGCAGGCCCAGACCGTCGCGCTGGTGGGCGGCGTCCAGGTCGGCCGGGCCGGTGCCCAGGGCGCGCACCGCGCGGCCGAGGTGGCAGGCCAGCCACATCCACGTCACGGCCAGGGCGCCGCCGGCCAGGTTCATCAGCGGGCCGGTGCGCGAGGGGCGGGAAACGGTGCGGCGGGGGGTGGCCGGGCGCCGCCGGGCGGTCTTACGTGCCATGTCTTCACCTCGATGGAGTCGAACGGAGAGTGACTGTGCGCCAGATGTGCGGTGGCTTTCCGTGGTTGTGCGCTGGCATTTCGTGCGTGTGCGTGGTGCGCGGAGGGATGCGCGCGGGATGGGCGGTTACTCTGCGTTGATGTGCGGGGGTGTGCGGGGCGTGTGCGAACCGGCGTGCGGAGCATGTGCGGGGGCATGTGCGGGGCCCGCACACCCCCGCCGGCCCTATAGAGAAAGCGGCCCCCGCACAGCCGCACACCGGTGCTTGCGTTCGGTGACTTTGCGAGAGGCGGGCCGGGCGCTCGCGCAGCGTGCACGCGCCGCGCACGCCCGGGCGGGGCTACCTCGGGGCAGGCGCGTCCTGCATCGGGGAGGCGATCAGGTCCCAGCCGTCGGCGTCCGGCCGGGCGACCAGGCATCCCATCTGCCGCCAGCGCCCAACCTGCAGGTACAGGAACCGGCGGCTCCGGCGCACCGTGTCCAGCAGCTGGGCCAGGTCCGCGGCGTGGACCCGGTCGCGGCCCTCGCGGTGCCAGCCGTCCAGCGCCTCATCCCAGATGCGCTGGGCCTGCTCGTCGGAAGACGACGCCGCCTGCTCGTCCTGCTCGTCGTCGTCCTCGTCGCCCTCGGGGGTCACGGCGCCGCTGATGATGTCATCGGCGTCGACGTCGGCCAGGTCCGCGGGCTGGGCGTCCTCGCCGAGGGTGCGGCGCCGGGACTCGGCCAGCGCCTGGCGCATCGCCTCGCGATCGTGGGTGTTGTGCTGCTCGGCCATGTCGTCGGCCATCTCGGTCTCCTTGCTGGTCTCGGTGGTGGTCTGGCGGGTGTTCTGACTGGTCACAGCGGGGGCGGGGGGCCAGGTGCTAGCGGCCCGCGGTCTCCATCGGGGAGGCGATCAGGTCCCAGCCGTCGGCGTCGGGCCGGGGGGTGATGCAGCCCTTGCTCTCCCAGCGGTCGCGCTGGCGGTACAGGAAGCGCCGGTCCCGGCGCACCGTGTCCAGCAGCTCGACCAGGTCAGCGGTGCGCAGGTGAGTGCGGCCCTCCCGGTACCAGCCGTCCAGCGCCTCGTCCCAGATGCGCTGGGCCTCCTCAGGGGACGGCCGCGGTGCCTGCTCGTCGTCGTCCTCCTCGCCCTCGGCGGGGACGATGACGCCGCTGAGGACCTCCTCGGCGTCGACGTCGGCCAGGTCCCCGGGGCGGGCGTCCTCGCCCAGGTGGTAGCGGCGCGAGTCGCGCAGCGCCTGGCGCATCGCCTCGCGGTCCTCGGCCGTCTCCTGCTCGGCCATCTCGGCCATCTCCTGCTCCTCATCCCCGGCAGCGGCGCCGGAGCGCCGAACTGAAGCCGGAGCCGCACCCTGGGGGGCGCTGTGGCCGGGCGTGGAGCCCGTGAGCGTCACACTGGCCCGTGAGGCCGGGGCGGCGCCCTGGAGGCTCTCAGAGCCGTTCAGGGGGTAGCGGGTGCGGTTGGTGAACAGCTCCCCGAACAGCTCGGCGGTGACGGGGTCCATCGGGTCGCGGTAGGCGGCGCCGACCCGGACGACCTCGGCGAGCTGCTCGGTGGTGGGCTCGTAGATGCGCAGCATGGATCCCCACCGGTTCATCGGGATGCCCAGGCCGGTGGCGTAGCAGTAGCCGGGCCGGTTGGAGCCCCAGTACTGCAGGTTCTTGCCGAGCGCCTCCAGCGCGTCCTTCGGGAGGATCTGCTCGGCCTCGTCGTACTTCTCGACGCCGAACATGATCGCCGCGCCGTGGTTGGAGCGGGTGTCGGTGGAGGCGTGGCGGAAGTTCCAGTGCTGGGTGCTGCTGACGAAGAAGACCCCCGCCGAGCGGGCGTCGGCGACCACGTCGGCGTAGAGGCTCTGGAGCTTGCGGAACTCCTTGGACTCCTCCACCCAGATCTGCAGCAGGTTCAGCGAGGAGGCCGGCGACCAGCGCATGAGGTCCTCACCGGTCAGGTGGTCGCTGCGGCCCTTGATGACGACGTTCTTGAGGCGGTGCAGGAACTGCCGGGCCTCCTCCTCGTTGGTGATGGTCCAGGTCAGGCCGTTGACGAACGGGCTGAAGGTCTGCAGGCCCTTGCTCAGGTCGAGGCCGATGATGTTCAGGCGGCGCATGGCCATCTGCGAGCCCAGGAAGGTGCGGGCGCCGGTGCTCTTGCCCGATCCGGTCACGCCGCCGAGCTTGAGGTGCTTGATGTCGGGGGCGCGGCGGTCCTTGGTGATGTCCCCGACGATCTGCACCTGGCAGGGGCCGGTCTGGTACTCGCCGATCGCGAACGGCTCGGTCGGCAGGGCGCCCAGCTTCAGACCGGCCAGGCCGGGCCAGTCCACGCCGTGCTTGAGGTTGTCGCGGGTGGCGATCTCGATCACGCCGCGGCCGTCTTCGTCCAGGTCGACGGCCAGGTTGGTGCTGCCGGGCACGGCCCGGCTCTCAGCGGAGATCATCGGCATCAGGGCGCGGGCGTTCTCCATGGTGCCGCCGGGCAGGGTCTCGACCTTGGCGCGGACCACGCCGCGCTCGTCCACGGTCGGCGCGGCGAACTGCACCCGGGCCTGCTTGATGGCCTCCATCAGCGGGTTGCCCGCCCCCTCGGTGGCGGGGGTGGCTCCGGCGTACTTGGTGCCGCGCCAGATGACCCACAGCACCCACACGATCAGCGAGCACAGGGTGTAGGCGGGCCAGATCGCGCCCATCCCGACGACCAGGCCCAGCACCAGGGCGCCGGTGGCCAGCGAGCCGGTGACGACCATCAGGATCCGCAGCAGCATCCGGGGGCCGGCCGACATGTGCCCGAAGAAGGTGATCAGGCCGCCGACGGCCAGGAACAGGATGCTCAGCAACGGCGTCCACACCGCATCGCCGCCCCATTTGGCGTGGGCGAGCATGATGAGGATCGCGAAGATCGCGCAGCCGATGCCCGGGGTGATCAGGGGAAGGCCGTGCACCAGCAGCCATCCGCCGCCCATCCGGCCGGCGTCGACGCTTTCTACGGGGACCACCTGCGCGGTGGCCTGCTTGGTCTTGTTGCGGCGTCCCATCACGCACCGTCCTTCGTGTCGTAGCGGCCCTGCCGCTTGCCGTCTGTGCCGGAACCGGACTTGTTGGCCTGCTGCTCGGCGAGCATGTATTCCTCGTGCACCGCCGACATCCGCACGATCGCCTTGGCCGCTTCAAGGAAGGCCTCGGCGGCGTTGTTGCCGTGCCCACGCAGCCGCGAGGCCAGGAAGATGCGCTGCAGCCAGCCGACTCGGCGCCCGTCGGGGGCGGTGCGGTGGCGCAGCCAGGCCGCGGCCTGGCGGGCGTCCTCGTTCATCGTCAGCGAGAGGCTCAGCAGCATCGCGCGGACGTTCTCCTGATAGGCGCGGTAGGTCTGGTGGGAACGGGTCACATCGCTGTCGCAGAAGGCGTTGGCCGCCTCCACGAGATCGACTTGCTTGGACATCGGCTACCTCACTTGCCTGGTAGTTGTGCTGGTCAGCGGGGTGGTTACTACTTGTGGGGCGGGTCGTCGCGCACGGATGCCTTCTCCGTGCGGACGTACTCGGCGTGCACGCCGGTCATCTTCTGCAGCGAGGAGACGGCCTCCAGCAGCGCGTCGGCGGCGTTGCGGCTGTGGGCCCGGGTGCGCCGCGACAGGCTCACCCGCTCCAGCAGCGGGACTCGCTTGCCCTTTTTGGGCTTGCGGTGCCGCAGCCAGGTCGAGACGATCTCGCCGTCCTGCACGAGCATCAGCGCGAGGGTGCGGGCCATCCGCTGGGCGTTGTGGACGTGGTTTTCGAACGCCTCGTGAGAGGCGATGATCTCGGCGTTCTCGAACGCGATCATCTGGGTGCCCAGGTCGTCGGTGCGGGTGCTCACAGGTCCTCCTCGTGGATCACGGCGAACAGCAGGTGCCGGGCGGTCTGCTCGGTGGTGGTGCGGGCGACGGTGGTGCCGTCGCGGCGGGTCTCGACGGTGGTGGTCTCGGCCGCCGAGCGGGCCCAGGAGCGCACCACGGCGCGGGCCCGGCCGCGCAGCGAGCTCTCCTCGGCCAGGGCGAAGGCCACCAGCACCGCCGCGGCGGCCAGCAGCGCGACCGCGACGCCGTGGGCGAACCTTTCGGGCCAGCCCGGCGCGAACGCCTGCACCAGCCAGGTGACCAGGGCCGTCATCGGGTGCCCTCCCCACGGCCGTCGGGGGTGTGCGCGGGGTGTTCGGCGCCGGTGTGCGCGCCGTGTGCGGGGCCGCTGACCTGCTGTGCGGCGATGTGCGGGGCATGTGCGGCCGCACCCGGCTCCCAGTCCAGCCGACACCACGCGCACCGGCCGGCCGGGGTCGTGGTGGCCTCGTAGGCATCAGCCAGGGCGGCGACGATGTCGGCCAGCCCCCAGCCGGACTCACCCGGCTGGCGGCGTGCGGGCACCGGCCGGGGCCCCGCATCGACCACGCTGATGGCCACTGCGCCGGCCTGCAGCTCGACCCGGACAGCGATGGTGCCGCCGGGCAGGCCCGAGGTGCTGTGGACGATCGCGTTGGTGACCAGCTCGGAGACGACCAGGGCGACGTCGTCGACGCGCGGGCAGTCGGCGGGCAGGCAGCTCACCGCCCAGGCGCGGGCGGCCGAGACCTGCTCAGGCAGGCCGGGAAAGGCCTGCTGACGGGCGCGGGTGACGGTGACGGCCATCACGCGACCTCCGCCCTGCTCAGGGCGGGCAGTGCCGGGACCGCGCACTGGGCCAGCAGCACCACCGGACGAGCACCGGCGGGCGGGAGCTGGCCGTGCGCGGCCAGGGCGTGGCGGACGTGCACCAGCGGGTCGACCTCGCCGAGCGCGGCGGCCGCCACCGTGGCGCGGGCCGCGGCCAGCAACTCGACGTATTCGGCGATGATGAGCGCCAGGTCCTCGCCGACCTTCGCGTTCTGGCTGGTCAGAGCGATCGTCATGACGCCACCCCCCGGAAGAACGTGGCGATCTCAGCGTCCAGGTCGCCCTGGTGCTCACGCTCGCGGCCCCACGGCACCAGCCCGAACGCCTGGTCCAGGAAGTCCTGGACGGGCTCGCGGAAGGCGTAGACGGCGAACGGGTAGCCCACCGCGCCGCGCACCGTGAGGATGAGGTAGTCGTCGACCTCCTCGTGCGGGCTGACCGTCACGTCGCACTGCCCGGCCGGATCGTCCATCCCCTCGGCCAGCAGGTTGCGGGCGAAGCGGTGGACGACGGTCTCGCGGAAGCCCTGGATGAAGGCCAGCCTCACCGCGTACGGGTCGGCGGGGCTGTAGGTGAGCACCGCGGCGAACGGGTAGTCGGGCCGGTCGGTCGGCCACAGGGTGATGCCCTTGGTCACCTCACGGGTCCTCATGCCGCCACCTCCGTACGGGCCTCGTCGCTGTCGTCGGCCTCGTCCGTACGAAACTGCTGCGCGTCCGTACGGGGATCGTGCTCCGGCTCCGTACGGACCGGCTGCGTACGCGGCTGCGACGCGTCCGTACGGGACTCCTCCGCGTCCGTACGGGCCTCGTCATCGCCATCCGTACGGATCCCCGTACGGGCCTCCCGGACGGCCTTCTCACACCAGCTCCGGCGGCGGTCGTAGCGCTCTTCCAGGGCCGGGTAGTCCGGCGTCCACATCTGGCCGCGCGCAGCGGCGGCGGCGATCTCCTGGCGGATCTCGGCGACGGCCTCCTCCCGGTCGACCGGCGCCAGATCCGTACGGGACGGGCGTACGGGCTCCGTACGGAACTCCTGCGCGCCCGTACGGGCCTGCCGTACGGACTCCGTACGGGGCGCGCGTACGGGCTCCGTACGGGACTCGATCGCCGGACGGCTGGCCGTCTCGATCGAGGGGGAGCCGACCGAAGGGAAGGCAATCGACCGGGCCACGTCGTCGCGCCGCTCGGTGAACGCGCGCAGCCTCGCCATGGCCTCCTCGCCCTCCTGCGACTGCTGCGGGGTGGGGGTGCCGGGGCGGACGATCGACCCGTCCACGATGACCAGGCGGCCGTCCTTGGCGGCGGCTCGATCGGCCTTCTTCTCGTAGCGGACGATCGACCGGGCCAGGCGGCGGTCCCGGCGGGAGGCCTCTGGGCCGACGCCGTAGCGGTCGATCCACGCGGCCGTCCACGCGGCCTCGATCGAGCAGCCCTCACCGCGCGAGGCGCGGATGGAGGCGGCCGCCCACGACAGGCGCGGGTAGCGGACCCGCCGCCAGGCAGCCCGGCGGATCTCGGCAGCGCTGCGCTTGGTGGTGGTCTGCTGGGTCAGCGACGCGGTCAGCTCCCACAGGGCGATGCCCAGCAGGGACGCCAGCGCGAGGATCATCCCGACCTGCAGGCCGTCGGCCTTGTTGGCAGTGATGCCGTGCCAGAGGTTCATCCCGGCCGCGATGCCCGCCATGCCCCAGGTCGCGACCCGGTAGCGGCCGATCGGCAGCTTGGCCTTGATGGCGCGGTGGACCAGGAAGGCCAGGTACCAGACGCCGCCCTCCAGGGCGATCGGCAGAGCCGGCGCCATGAAGTCCAAGTGCATGACGTCGCGGGCGAACTCCAACTGGCCGCGCCAGGCGATCGCGATCGGGGCGCCCATCGCGACGCCGCCCACGATGACCGGGGCCCGGGTGACCAGCGCGGCGGCCAGGGCTCCGGCGCCACGGCGCACGGCCGCAGACCGGGCGGCACGGGCCTTGGCCCGCTGCCGGCGACGGTCCTCACGACGGGCGCTGCGGCTGTGCTCGCGGTCCAGCCGGTCGCGGCGGGCCTGCTCGGCCTGCCGGGCGCTCTGCTCAGCGCGGGCGGCCTCCAGGCGCAGCATGGTCTCGGCGCGGGTGGCCTCAGCGGCGGCGTGGGCCTGCTCGGCCTCGGCCTGGGCGACGGCCCGCTGCGCGCGGGGGTCGTAGAAGGTGGAGGCCATCAGACGCTCACCGCCTCGACCGCGTCGGCCTGGGCCAGCAGCAGGTCCGCGAAGATGTCGGCGACTTCGGCGGACAGCGGGTCGATGTCGCTTCCGTCGATCCAGATCTGCCGCATCTCCTCGCGCCCACCGATGACGGTGAACACGTCGTCCAGCGTGTAGATCGGGCGGATGCGGACCCGCAGGCTGTGCCGCAGGAGGAACTCGGCGACGACCTGGTCGACGGGACGGACGCCCTCGATGTCCAGGAAGTGCCCGGCGGGGGTGAGCACGCCGAGGTGCGCCCAGCGCCGCGAGTCCACCAGCTCGACCACGCCGAAGGACCAGCGGGTGCGCCGGTGCATCGACCGGGCGAGGATGTGGCACTGGCTGTAGCCGTACAGCTCGATCGCGGCCTCATCGATGACACCCGGCCGAACCGTCAGCTCGGTGTGGCCGTGGTAGGTCGGCCGCTCGAAGCCGATGGTGAGCTCGACGTCGGCCAGCGGCCGGTCACCGGCCATCGCGGCCAGCTGCGGGTAGCGGGAGCGGTAGGGGGTCGTGGTGCTCATCAGGCGCTCACCGCCTCGACGACCTCGGTGTCCTCGGCGAGCAGGGCGCGGATATCAGTGGGGCGGTAGCGGAGCAGGCGACCACCAGGGGTCCGGATGGCCTTGAGGAGGCCGGCGCGGGCCCAGCGAACGACTGTCTTCGGGTCAACGTGGAAGACGGCAGCGACCTCTTCCGAGGTCAGCAGTCGTTCCTCTCCCAGGGGAAACACAGGCATGATGGGCATGAGTCGAGATCCCTTCAGGTAGCGACTCACCGCGGCCCCGGTGTGACAGCACCGGGGCCGCTTGCTTGGCCCGATTCGGACATTGGAGAACTTGTCCGAATCGTCGTACGACGCTTCGTCGTACGACACTCACGTTAAGCAGGTAACTCGGAGGAGTCAAGAGAATCGTCGTAGGACACTTCAGGTACCGTGGAGACATGGAAGAGAATGCAGACACGCCGTCGCGGCGAATCGCCGATGATCTGCGGTCTGACATCGTCAGCGGACACCTCTCCCCCGGCGGCAAACTCCCCGCCGTACGGGATCTCGCCGCGCGGTACGGCGTCAGCCGCAACACTGCTGCAAAGGCGGTGGCCCTCCTGAAGACCGATGGGCTCATCACGACGAGGTACGGGTCTGGCTCCTATGTCCGCGAATCGCACCCGATTCGGCGTCTGGGGCCCGAGCGGTACGCACGCAGCAAGTGGCAAGTAACCACGGTCACGACCTACACCGATGACCGGGGCGATAGCGCTGCGACTCAGCAACAGGGCGGCCAGACTCAAGATGTGTCGCTGGTACCCGCCGACGACCGCACAGCGGCCGTCCTCGGCATCGAGCCGGGCGACTTGGTGTACGAGCGAGCCCGAGTGATGACCCGCGACGGCGTTCCCACCCACACCATGACCTCGTACTATCGGCAGGTCGATGTGGAAGGGACAAGTCTTGTTGACCCTCGCCCAGGGATCGCAGGCCGAAGCGGTGGATACCAAATCCTGACTGAGCAGGGCCTACCGCCACACGAGATCACTGAGGACCTAGCGGCGCGCATGCCCACAGCAGATGAGGTCATACTCCTCGATCTGCCGGCTGGCGAGCCGGTCGTGGAGCTCCACCGGGTCACCCGCACAGCCGAAGGTCAGGTGATCGAGTATGCCCGCGGCATACATGCGGCGAGCCGGTTCATCTGGTCGTACACCTACGACATCCCCGACTGACCGGCGCGCACAGCCCACAAAGAGGGTCCCGGTCGATCGGCTGGGACCCTCTTTTGCTGGACAGCGGCTTGGCTACAGCGCCGTCTGCTCGATCTCGTCGAGTAAGGCGCGCAGCTCGGTGACGACCTTCTTGACCCCATCAGGGTTTTCGGGCGCGGCGCTCCGGACGATGTCGCGCCTGGCGACGCGCTGCAGGATGGTGCGCAGCCGGCCAGCCTCCACGGCGAAGGTCTCGGTGGCGTCGAAGGGCCCTGGCTGATCCGTCAGGGCCCTTCGCATGCGCGCCAAAGCTACTGACGTTGGCGCGCCACGACATGCAAGAGTGCAGTGATCCTGCGGTAGGGGTCGGCGCTTCCGGGGGTGCCAGTAGCAATCGCGGAAAATCCAACGAACCTGCCGCTGACCTGGGCGGGCCACACCGGTCCGCAGACCGACCCACGCCGGACACGACCATCCGCAGCCGAAACCCCTCGACTTCTACGCTCTTAGGCATCGGGTCGGCCGAGCTATGTCCCCGCTTCTGGCGCTCAGCTGAGCGCACGCCTGACGAACTCCGTGGTGGGTCGAGTTGGTTTCCTGTGGTTCTTCAGCCTCGAGGTAACCCGCTCGCAGATACTTGTCGTTTCCCCACCATCCGAGAGGACACGATGACCGACCAGCCCAACCCCGCGCAGGTGACGTCCTTCGACCACCACCGTCTCGCCGATCTCCCCGAGTACAACCGCGTAGGTAAGGCTCTCAACGACCTGCTCACCGCCATCAATCGCGCCGAGATCGAAATCTCGCAGCCTGAGTGGCTCGACGCCGTCCGTAACCTCACCGCCGCGTTGCCTTTCGCCGACGGGTGCGATGAGTGCCCACCGGTGTCGATCACAGTGCCAGCACGGACCGAGATCGACACTGACGGATGGCTGACCGGTTACTACAAGTGCACCGAGCACGGGCGTCAGTGGACGAGCGGATGGGCACTCGACGCGCCCACCTGGTTTTAGCGACACACCCTGGTCCCTCAGAGGGGGCAGGCGAGCGGTCAACTGCCCGGCTGCGACGCGGTCCACTTGATAGATCCGCCGGACACCATCTGTTCCAGCGGGGGTCCCGGTAGTAATGGCGCAGGATCCAACGGATATGCCTTTCACCTGCGCTTATGCAGAGGTCTCAGGCTGATAGGCCAGACCTGAGCCCTGTTGTCTATGCAGGCCAGAGGCATATCTGTTGCATTTCCGGCCGAAACTACGGGGACCCCTTCCGGTCTACTCCTCGCAGGCCATGATCTCGGCCAGCTCCTGCGCAGCCGGTACTACGGAGAGCGGACCGCGACCTCCCTCCCAGTCCCGGCCCTCGTCGTCAAGGTCCTGCCTAGTTGAACGAACTGTTTCGACGCTGGGCGCCAATGATCAGCGAGGTATGCTGGGATCGGACCTGTGATGAGGCCAGCGAAGGGTCGCCCCCACCTCGGCGGGGGCGGCCCTTCTGCGTGCCCGCCCCCCGATGTCCGCAGGATTCATGTTCAGCATCTTTAAGATGTGCCCTGCGAACCGGTGTTCCTGACCGGGCCGCACTCATCACAGGAGGTCCCTTACATGTCCGTCCCATCCGTTGTCCCCTCGCCACCGGCAGGCGACGAACTACCGGCCTGGCTCCGGCCGCGTATCCCCACCAGCTTCACGCCGCTCTCCGCCCCGATCCGACTGTGCTGCATCATGCAAAAGGGGGGCTCCGGCAAGTCCACCGCTGCGGTGTGCCTGGCTTGTGAGCTGGCGCTTATGGGGAAGCGGGTCCGCTTGTGGGACGTGGACGCGCAGCTGGGCGGCGCTACCCACTGGCTTAACCCTGACACCGGCGACCAGCGCGGCGAACCGGCCAACTTGCTACACATGCTCAAGGGCGAAGCCTCGCCGGACGAGGTGACCTATCCAACGAGCGTGCCAGGCCTGTACGTCGTGCCGTCCTACACCAGCCTCAAGCAAATCGAGTTGGACTCGCCGCCTGGCCTGGAGCAGGGCATCGAATGGGGCATCAATAACACCAGCGAGCCGTTCGACGTCGAGATCACCGACTGCGGGCCATCCCTGGGCCGATTGACCATCGCCGCGCTAGTCGGTACACCGAACGTGATCATCCCATTGAAGGCGTCCGGGTTCGACCTGAACGCGCTCACGGAACTGAACCGCACCCTGGACCTGACCAAGTCCCGCGTCAAGCCGGACCTTCAGGTCACGGCCGTCCTGCTGTCGGAAGTCCTCAAGTCGAACCTCACTCAAGCCGTGTTCGACGCCATGTGCGGCGACTATCCCGAGGCGCTCATCATGGGCATCCGGCAAAGCGTCAAGGTCCGCGAAGCATCGCTCGACTCCATCCGGAAGCCGCTACACGATTACGCCCCGGACGCGACCGTCCGCCAAGACTTCCAATACCTCGCCGCGACGCTGGCCGGACAGGAGGCTACGTGACCGACAAGAAGGCCGGCCCTCGCTTCAATATCGGCTCCACGCGGCCAGGGGCAGGCGCGGGGGTCGTGGACGAACTGATCGGCAAAGTCCCGACGCAGGAGCCAGCGCCGTCCATCACTGCGGACGAGATGGGCATCAATGGCACGGCGGTCCAGACCGTTGACAAATTTGTCACCGCTCCGACGCCCGATGCGTTCGTTGACAAATTTGTCAACGGCGTTGTGCCGACCCTGGAGGACTGCGAGCGGCACATCACCACCATCACCACGCAGTGGCTCCTCGGCGTCGGCCGCGCCCTGGCCGCGATCCGTGACCACGAGCTATTCCAGGAGAAGGGCTATACCTCGTTCACGGCTTACCTCCGCACGGAGCATCCGTGGCATCCGTCGTACGTGTCCCGCGTCATCGCCAACATCCCCGTGGTGGAGGCGCTGGAGCGGCACGGCGCCGACCGGGATTTGAACGAGGGGCAAGCTACCGCTATCCGCCCTGTATGGGAGCAGCACGGCGAGGAAGCCCTATTCGAAGTGTGGGACGCGACAACTGGTAAGCGGTCAGCCGCCGCATTAGTCCGAGTCGCCCGCGCGAAGGGCTACCTCGATCCGGTCGACGAGCAGACCGACGAGCAGACTCAGGCACGGTCCGCACTGTCGGGCCTGGCGCAGTTTAGGCCTGTTCTGAAGGCCTTGTCGGACCTTCGAGCGCTGCGGCAGGCAGCGCTCGAGAGTCCCGAAGGAGCGCGAGAGCTGGCGGCGACGCTGCGGACCGCACTCGCCGAGCTGGAAGCCGATCTTGAGAGTGACGCTAGGGCCGAGGAGGACTGACCCTTGTAACCAGATTGAGCGATGAATCAAGAGGGCGCGAGCTGGACAGAGCTCGCGCCCTTGGCATATCAGCCGCAGTGCGCGGCGTTGTGCCACTGCAGAGTTGGATTTTCCGCGATTGCTACCGGAACCCCCTCATGACGATGACGCCTTGGGGGATGGACTAGGAGCGGTGGTGGTCGCCACGACATCGTCGAGGACGATCTGGGGAACTGGTCCGCCGGCACTGCCAGGCCGGATCTTGTCGACTTGTGGGGCGAGCGCGTCGTACATCCGCCGCGCCAGGGGGTCCCCGCTACCGCCCAGATTAGGAAAGGCAAGGTGCTTGAGCTTCGTCAGGTAGTCGACGAGCTGGGGGCCGGTCAGCTCCACCGTCACCACGCCGGCCTTGCTCGTCGGGGTGACTTTCCCTTCGACAGTGGACGTTGTTGTCTTCCTGGTGCGCTCCCACATGTCCTTGGTACAGGTAATCCGGAAGGCCGTCACGCCGGCCGCCTTGCGCAGTCGTTCGTCATGCTGCGCTGGGGTTTGGCTGCATCCGGTCAGCATGATCAGCCCCATCGCTACGGCAGCCATCCATCGCGTCACACGCATCCGCTTCCCCTCATCCGCTGGTGTCCGGCATCGGGAGGGTAAATCGGAACGTGGAGCATTCCGTCGCATTGTCCACATGTGGTCATCCAGCACGCTGAGCAGCGATCATGGGCACAGGCAGGATCCCGCATCCTTCCGGATCTCGGCACGCTGGCGTGCTGGCGTGTCCCGCGGCAAGTCCCGACGTAGGAGGGGCGCGGCAGTCGATCGCCCGGCTATGGCCGGCGGGATCCATCGTCAGCGATCGTCACGGGCTCGGCTGGCTCGGTATCGCTTCGTTCGGCGGACAAGGGGCGGGGAACCGGGGAGGCTCCGGTTATGGACACACCGCACGAGGGCTTTCCGCTCCTGGTCGTCTCCGAGGGCATCGAGCACACCGAGGACGGGCGCCTCCTGGTCGACGGTGTCGAGCTGGCGCCGGGCCGCTACCGGGTACAGCTCACCGACGACGTCGACGGACCCGAGACGGTGCTGACCGTGCCGGATCCAGACACCGACGATGTTCTGTTCGGGATGCTCGACGACTTCCGCTGACGCGCCGTGGGGCGGTGCGGGCCGGGACCGGCCAGAGAGCCGCAGCCCGGCCCGCGGCCGCCGTGGCGGCGCGTCAGCGCCGAGCGGACGCCCTGGCGCCTTGACCCCTTGTCAGCCACCATCAGGCGATCGTGAGGGCAATGGCTGGGTGAGAAATGGCCGGTTCTGGTCACTTCTTGTGATGAGGAGATATCGCGTGGCGACGGCTGTTTCATGGTGATCAACTGCCCCACTTCACCCCATGGAGGAACCTCGACGACCACAGTGCTGGTGGCGGCCTGGGGTTCTCCGGCGGCGAGCGTGATGACGTTGGCGCCCTGGGCCCGCAGTGCCTGCGCCTTGGCGGCCACGGCGAAGATCGGGTTGTCGGCCATCGGTGCCGTCACCGCCCCAAGGTCTCGAAGTTGTCGTACAGCTCCAGCGTGCTGCGGCCTTCCCGCAGCAGTTTCATCAGATCCCTCTCGTGGGCCACCCGTGCGTCGGCGCGGTCCAGGATGACCTCGGTGTCGGGCGCGGGGAGCGCCACGGCTCCGTCGACGTCCCCGACGACGAGGTCACCGGTGTGGACCGTGACGCCGCCGACCTTCACAGGGCACGCGAAGACGCCGGGGAAGTCCTTGCGGGTGCCAAGGATGGAGTTGTTGCGGGAGAAGACCGGGAAGCCGAGGGCCTGCGTCTCCGCCGCGTCGCGGACGCCGCCGTCGATGAGCAGGCCGGTGATGCCGCGCTGCTGGGCGGCCACGGTGAGGATCTCGCCCCAGTGACCGTGGCGGGCGCCGCCGAGGTCGGCGACCAGGACCGAGCCGGGCGGTGCCTTGAGGACGGCGTGGTGCAGGGCGAAGTTGTCGCCGCCGGCACCCTGCACGGTGAACGCCGGGCCGCACAGCCGGGCACCGGCCCACAGGGACCGGATTCGCGGACAGAGGGCCACGGGAAGTCCGGACGCTTCGGACAGGGTCGCGCTGGAGTGGCCGCGGGCAAGGTCGTGCGTGCTCACGAGAGGCCGTCCTTCCGAGTCTGGAGCGAGTGGTAGCCGTGCCGTGCGCGTGCCTGCGCGAGGGTGGCGCCGCCACGGACGGCCTCGACGATGGCCTCCTCGACGCGGTCGATGCGGCGGGCGATGTTCGCGACCTCTTCCCAGCGGCCGGCCGGGACGACCACCGCGCCGTCATCGTCGGCCACGAGGATGTCGCCGGGGTGGATGAGCACTCCGTCGATGGTGACGGGCGTCTGGCTCGCGGCCACCCGGACGCGGTCCTTGCCGGTGCGCATGAACCGGGCAACCGACCAGATCGGATACCCGGCCGCGGTCGCGACGGCGACGTCACGGCAGGTGCCGTGGATGACGGTGCCCGCGATGCCGCGCTCGTGGGCGGTCTGGCTCATGATGCCGCCCCACACCGTGCAGTCGGTGCGGCCGGCGTTGTCGATCAGGATCACCGCGCCGGCGGGGACGTCGTCGAGGAAGTCGCCCACCGTGCCGCCGGCCTCATCGACCGGCTCGTAGGTGACGGTGAAGATCGGCCCGGCAGTCCGCTGGCCTTGGCGCAGCGCGCCGATGCCGTGGAGGGACCCGGGCAGAGCGAGCGAGTCGAGGGCGTCGGAGACCGAAGCGGTGGACAGATCGGCGGCAAGGTTCGAAGCAGCGGTGGGATCGGTCATCGGACCGGCTCCTTCTCTCCGGCGAGGCGGGCGTCGTGCATGGCCTGGGAGAGGCGTGCTCCCGCACGCACCTCGTCCGTGATGGCGCGCTCCCGGGTGACGATCGTGGTGGCGATCTGCGCCACTTCCTCAGCGCGGTCCCGCGGGACGACGACGAGACCGGTCTCGTCGGCGAGCACGACATCGCCCGGCCCGACGGTGAGCCCGGCCACGCTGACCGGCTCGCCGGTGGAGCGCTGCTGCAGCCTGCCCCGCGCCGTGGCCGGGATCGACCCCCGCGAGAATACCGGAAAACCCAGTTCGCGGGCCTCGGCCACGTCGCGGCACACGCCGTCGGCGACGACACCGCGAACACCGCGAAGAGACGCGCCCAGGCTGAGGATGCCGCCCCAGCACGACACGTCGGTGCGGCCCTGGTTGTCGACGACGATCACGCTCTGGTCGTCGGCCGCCTCGATCGCCGTGGTGGCGATGTGGGCTCCTGCGGGTCCTTCAGTGCGCGGTTCGAGTCCCACCGTGACGGCGTATCCCACGACGGCCGCCGGGCCCCACACCGGACGGATGCCGCCGACTCCCGACGGAAGCCCGAGCTGGTCGAGCGCGTCGCTGACCGCGGCGGAGTCGAGGGCGGCGAAGCGAGCCAAGAGAGATGAGTTGCTCATGGCTTCCACTGCAACACCCTCCACATATATTTGGAAGGTCTCATTTGCTCTCTCAGTAAGAGGCTGTGCGAATCATGGTTGAGATCCGCCAGGCCCGGTACTTCGTCGTGGTCGCCGAAGAACTCCACTTTGGCCGTGCCGCGCAGCGGCTGCAGATGTCCCAGCCCCCGCTGTCCCAGGCGATCAAGCAGCTCGAACGGCAACTCGGCTGTGAACTGCTGCACCGCACCCAGCGGTCGGTCGCCCTCAGCCCCGCCGGAGCCGTGTTCCTGGACCACTGCCGCGCCCTGATCCGGCACGCCCAGGAAGCCGAAGCCGCCGCACGGCAGGCCGCCACCGGGCGCGGCGGACTACTGCGCCTGGGCGCCGTCGCCTCTGCCTTCTCCTGGCCCCTGCCACTCGTACTGGAGCGGTTCCACGAGGCCCTGCCGGACGTTGAGATCAACACCCAGGAGATCGACACCCACGAGGCCGCGACGGGGCTCCTCAACCGCTCCCTCGACTGGGCCATCGTGCGCCAGACCGCCCCCGTACGCGGCACCACAGCGACCTCGCTCTTCGCCGACCGGTTCGTCGCGGCCCTGCCCCCACGCCACCCCGCCGCCGGCGCCACCGGCCCGCTGGACCTGGCGGACCTCGCGGGCAGCCCCTGGGTATGGCTGCACCGCCACATCTCCCCCGACTATCACGACGCCATGGCAGCCATGTGCCGGGCGGCCGGATTCAGCCCTGCCCCGGCCCACTGGGCACGGTCGGTGACCTCGCAGATCACCATGGTCGAGTGCGGGCTCGGCGTCACCGTCGTGCCCGCCGCGGCATCCGCTCCACGCCCCGCCGTCCGTTTCAGACCGCTCCGTCACGCGACAGTGACCATCGAACTCACCGCCATGACGAGATCCGACCCCGGTGCGTTGGCCGAACGCCTCACCGCCATTGCGACACAGCTGACCACGGCGCAGGCACCGCCGCCCCACGGCTGACGGTGGATGGCAGGCTCCCTGGCCAGGCAAAACGGACGCGCCCCCGGCCTTGGGCCACAGCGGTACGTCGCTGCCCGGCGTGCGGCGGGTCAGGCGAAGACGGAGCCGGCCACCGAGGCGCAGGTGAAGTACCTACCTGACCACGCTCGCCGAGAAGGCCCGGCGCTCGGGTCGGTGCCATAGGACGCAAAGTAGCTCTGTGTAATCGCGTGTCAGTGTCGGCGGACCCTCGTTATTCGACACTCCTCCGGAAAACCATGAGGTCGCAGGTGGTGAGCGTCGAGAACTCGCGCCGAGAATCAACGTCGGTAAACGGGTCGGCGAGTGGATTCCGACATGCATTGACGTGACGCTCTGACCTGGGGATACGCCCCTACTTTGCGGTCCATGGCACCGACCCGAGTGGAGGGCCCTATTCGTGAACACCCCTACCGACGCCCCTTGTGATTGCATGACTCGTGCTCTCATCCAATGCAGCGGCCGCTCTGGCCGAATTGACTGTCGTCCGGCACGGCCAGAGCGCTGCGAATGCCGCGTTCGCGGCAGCGGAAGCAACCGGCGCCCTCGATTCTGGGATCAGCGGTCCCGACCAGGACGTGCCGCTGTCCGAGCTAGGTCATCATCAAGCGGCCCAGCTCGGCGCCTACCTGGTGGAGCTGCCCGCCGGGCACCGCCCGGAAGTCATCCTCTGCTCGCCGTATCTGCGCGCCCGGCAAACCCTGCAGGCCGCGTCAGCGACGGCCACCGGCCGCGGGGCATCCCTTCCGCTACCGCGTTTCGACCACCGCCTGCGGGATCGGGTGATGGGCGAGCTTGAGCTGCTCACCGCCGCGGCGATCGAGGCACGCTTCCCTGGCGAAGCCCACCGGCGAAGCAGTGTCGGCGAGTTTCACTACCGGCCCTCAGGTGGAGAGTCCTTCGACGACGTCGCTGCGCGACTGGGCACGCTCCTTGCGGAGCTGAACCAGCACTACCTGGGGCGTCGAGTTCTTCTGGTCGCCCATGACGCGGTTGTGCTGATGCTGCGCCGTCTGATCGAGGGCTTGTCCTGGCAGCAGATGGCCGACGTCGTAGGGGCCGGGCCGGTCGCCAACGCCTCCGTGACACGCTGGCGGCAGGCCAACGGGCAGCTGCGGCTCATCGACTACAACCGCACCGATCATCTAGGAACCAAAAGCCGTGGCTGATTGGGCCGGGGCTTCATCGTTCGCCGGCGCCTGCCGTGATGGACGACGAATCACCGCGGGGAACCGGTCGACGCGTTAGCCAGCCTGCGCCTGATGTTGTTCGCGCCGGGCCTTGGCCTGCCGGATGCGGGCGATGATCGGGTCCAGCCGAGATACGGGGAAAACCGGCCATGAGTCGATCTTCAGGCCTCGCAGGCGCGGGCCGAGGTCAACGGCGCCATCTTTACCCTGGCGTATGGCCGGATGGGCTTCGATGATCATGCGCGGATGCTGCGGATGCTGGAGGTGGATCCGGCCACCGGCCGCAGCGGACATGACCGGGCCAAGAGGAGCGCGCCCCGCGCCACGGTGACCAAGCTGCGCCAGCAGTTGGACCATCTGGCCTGGCTGGACGGCAGTGCCGGGGCCGGCGACGCCTGGCTGAAGGGAGTACCTGCTTCGGGTCCCGGTAGCAATGGCGGAAAATCCAGCGGATATACCCCTGACCTGCGACGATTCTCTCTTTGTGCAGGTCAGGCATGGTTGGTGATCGTCGTAGGTTCACATCCGATGCGGGATTCTCGCATCGGACGTTGAACCCAGGGGCACGTCCGGTGAAGGTTCCTCAGCGAGCGTGAACCCGAGGATGGTGCCCGACCGGACAGAACTCGGACTACTTCGGGCCTGTCGTCCAGCGCCTAGGTAGTGTCACGGCGTGGCCAATAGCTTCGAAGTGGATCTGAAGCAGTTAGAACACGATGTCGCACAGCTGCTGACAGCAGCAGGTTTTCCTCGCGCGGTCCTAGAGGAGACCAGCGGATTCGATCTCAGGCGTTACTCCGGGGCGATCCGGGTGTATTGGGGTCCAGCCAAGGTTCGCCGAAAAGCCGCAATACAAGATCAATAATGTTGCGGCCTGCACGATGAGAAGGATCGCGTCGGGCTCGGGTCGGCGGGCGAGCACCGCCGAGCTGGAGTTGGCCCGGTTTGGTGGACACCTGATCTCTGGGGAACCCTGGTTCCCGGAAGAAGGAGTCTGCTGTGCCGAACAACTATCCGCCGGAGTTTCGCCGGCAGATGGTAGAGCTGGTGCGCGCGGGACGGACGCCGGAGGAGCTGGCCAAGGAGTTCCAGCCTTCCGCGCAGTCGATCCGTACCTGGGTGCGCCAGGCTGATCTGGATGACGGCCGCCGCCAGGACGGGCTGACCAGCGCCGAGAAGGACGAGCTGGCTCGGCTGCGCCGGGAGAACAAGATTCTCCGTGAGGAGAAGGAGATCTTGCGCAAGGCCGCGGCTTTCTTCGCGCGGGAGACGGATCTGCCGAGATGAAGTTCCGGTTGATTCATGCGGAGAAGGACCACCACAAGGTCTCCCTGCTGGCTCGGGTGCTGGGTGTGTCGCGCCAGGGCTACTACGCCTGGGCGGCCCGGCAGCGGCGCGGCCCGTCGACTCGAGCCCGTCGCGACGCCGAGCTGACCGAGCGGATCCGTCGGCATCACCAAGCGTCTGATGAGATCTACGGGGCGCCACGTATTCACGCCGACCTGCGCGAACTGGATGGGGTCCGGGTGGGCCGCAAACGAGTGGCCCGGCTGATGCGCGTGGCCGGGCTGGCCGGGGTGAGCAGGCGTAAGGGCGCCCGCACCACTGTCACCGATCCGCGCGCCAGATCTGCATCCGACTTGGTCGGGCGCGACTTCTGTGCCGAGGAGCCAAACCGGATCTGGACCGCTGACATCACGTACGTGCCGACCTGGCAGGGCTTCGTCTATCTGGCGGTGGTGCTGGATGTCTTCTCCCGCCGGATCGTCGGCTGGGCGATGGCCGAGCACATGCGCACCGAGTTGGTGACCGATGCGCTGGCGATGGCGCTGCACCAGCGCCACCCCGAGGCCGGGGTGATTCACCACAGCGATAAGGGGGGTCAATACACCTCGTTTGCCTTCGGTCAGCGCTGTGAGCAGGCAGGCGTCCGCCCGTCGACGGGCCGGAACGTGCTTCGACAATGCGATCACTGAGAGCTTCTTCGCCTCGCTGGAGTGCGAGCTGATTGACCGGCGCACCTTCCGCACCAGGTCAGAAGCCGAACGGGCCCTGTTCAGCTACATCGAGGGCTTCTACAACCCGCGCCGCCGTCACTCCGCCAACGGCCAGCTCAGCCCCGCCGAATACGAACGCCGACACGCGCTCAAGAACGCCCAAGACCTTGACTATGCTGCCGCGTAGTCGCAAGCCCTGATGTGTCTATCGAACCGGGGCAACTCCAGAGCTTGCTGTATCGCGAAGGTGGGTGTGCGTTACATAGGCGCGTACACGGCATGCGTTACAGGGGCGACCTGCGGGAACGCCATGGTGATCTTTGTGTATCGCGAACGAACGTTATCTTGCCTCTGTCGGCATGGACCCTTAAAGATCTTGCAATGCGGCTTTTGGCCTTACCTTGGCTGGACCCCTATTGGGCCGTTGACCCGGCGTTCGACGCGATGACTCTTGATCTTGATACGGGTCACCCGATGGCGCGTTTCGAACTTGATGTGGTGAATGCCACGCTGAGTGCTTTCGTCGAAATCTTGGTGAAGGCGGGCTACACGGTGACCACTCGCCTGCCCGATCATCCAGAAGACCATGACCTCCTGGTCGACGTCATCGCGGGACCGGGCCCTCGGACCCAATCATCGGTTCCGCCTCCCTGATATCTGTGCGGTCACGACGTGCTTACCGGCTCTGCTGGGCGTCGGAGGATCGGGCGGCCATCATCTGCACCAGCCAGGCCCGCTCGGCGGCGAGCGCGGCCGCGTCGGCCTCGGCGGTGTGCTCGGGTTCGGGCTCGCTCAACCGGGGCGGCTCGGGGCTGACGGGCACGGCGTGACGGTGCAGCACATCGCGCTCGAACACCTCCCACGACTCCGTAGCGGCCCGCAGCGGCCCCTGTGCGGCCCGTGGGACCGTGCTCGGCGCTGGGCCGGTGCCAGTGGCGCCATTGAGGCCTTCGGGGCTGCTGGGGCGCGTGGGACGGCTGCGCTCATCCAGGCGGGCATCGGCGTCGGCCTCGCGCCGGCCGCCGATCTGCCGGGCCCGGCGCCGAGCCTCCTCCACCAGCGCTGTGCGGCGCTCGGCGGCCGCGGTGTTGCGCTCGGCGTTGGCGGCCAGCCAGGCCGCGTGCGCCGATCCGTCGTCATCGACCTGGATCGCGGTGGCCCGCCGGTGGGAGCGACGCAGCCCGTTCAGGGTCCGCCCGGCCCGCCAGGTGATCAGTTTGGCCAGGTCGGTGGCACTGGCCACCTGCGCCGTCAACAGCTCCTTGGCCTCTGACCTGGGCATATGCCGCAGCAGCAGGGCCACCAGGTGTGACAGTTGGACCATCTCGGTCTCGCTGAGCATCTGCCCGCCGCGCTGGCGAGCCCACTCCGGGGACAGCTCCCTTACAAAGTTAAGGGCGTCGGCCTTCTCTTCGGAGAAATCTTGCCCCTCAAAGGGCAGCTGACGCGGCCGCCGAGGCTGCTGTGACAGTCGAGGCCTGTGGGAGGGGGAAGTCCCTTCTCGCGTATAAGGAGACGTGTGCAGTCGTCCACAGCCAAGTGAACTCCTGATCGCCGGGCCGCGGGTCGCACAGCCCTCGCGGATCACCTCGCACTCGGCCAGGGCGGCATCGACGTCGGCCATCGTGGGGTTGCCCCGGGCGGCGGTGCGGGGGTCGTCGATGTAGCGGCGCAACTCGGCCGCCAGCTCCACCGGCAGATCATCGGGCAGCGTGGCCAGGTCCAGGGCCAGCACGTAGCGGGCCTGACGCTCGGGCGCGGCCGCGCACACCTGGCGCAGCAGGCCGGCCTCGACCAGGCGCATGAAATCGGTCCAGCCGGTGCGTCGGCCCAGCGCGTGCCGGGCGCTGTAGGAGCCCAGCACGGCCGGGATGTCGACCAGGCGGCCGGCCTCATCGGCGTGATGGGTCAGGTGCCGGGCCATCCGTAGCGCGCACGGATGCACCAGCCGGCCCCGGGTTTCCAGCAGCGTCACCAGGCGCCACCACAGCTTCCTGGGCACGCGCGGCAGCACGGAGGCGCCCTCGTAGTGGGCGTAGAGCGTCCGCTGCGGCTCGACTGCGGGGGCGGAGGAAATCGGGGTGGTGGCTGTCAGCTCACCCGGCGTGTCGTAGCCAGGGCGTGGTGAGCTCAGCGCCTGGGCTGCTATCGTCGTCTCCAGACGTACATACAGACACGCCGAAGCCCCGCAGCTCGTCTGGCGGCCAAACCTGGAGCTGAGGCCCGAAGCGTGTCATGTGAAGTTGTGAGGTTAGGGAGCGCCCCTTCGGGGGCGCTTTCTTTTTGTCCTGGGTGACTCCGAAGGATCGACGTCGAGTTAGTCCCGCATCTTTCCACGATCACCGGGTGCTTGGGGACGCTCGTGCCCCTGTTCGCCTGGGCGTGTCGCACGGCGTGGGCGCATCTGCACACTGAGACACCCAGACCGGTCACCGACGCCCACACACCGCCAGCCGGGTACCAATCCCGACTTGATACAGCCACGCACCCCGACACACTCCATGACTTTGAGCAATTACGTCTGTCAAGATCTGATGTGATCAAGAATGCCACGGTTGTGACGGATGCGCGCGCTGTGACAGCAGTGACGTCGTGATCCGTGCGCCCCTCGGATGACAGTCCGGGTCCTGCCGGAGTCACCAATGCTGCGTCCTTGCAGGTAGATACGCTGACAAGTCGTCGGACGGCGAGGCCGCACAGGCTCGTGCGGGACTGTGCGGCCTCGTCGACCGACGGAACCTGGGGCGCGGCAGAGCCCTCGCCCGTCGAAACGGGCGAGGGCGGCTGCAGGGCAGTCAGGATCATCGGTCAGGCCACGCCGAGCATGTCGATCAGCTCGGCGACCTCGGCGGGGCTGCGGCCGTAGCGCGCGCACAGCCGCCGCGTGGCGGCGAGCTCCTCCTCGTTCAGCTCGGGGATCGGCCCGGTGAACATGCCGCGGTCGCCGAGCTGGTTGCCGAGCCCGGAGTCGTTGCCGGTCTCGGAGCGGCGCGGCTTGGGCTTGCGCGTCGTACGGCGCGGGGTGCGCGGCGCGGCCGGAGCCGGACGGTCCGCCGTACGGCGTCGCTCGGCCGGGGCCTGAGGAGCGGTCTCGGTGGCCACCGGTGCGGTCTCGACACCCTCCTCGACGGACTTGACCTGCGGGGCGGCCTGGTCGTGCTCGGCGTGCCGGTAGGCCTCACCGGTCGTCTCGGCCAGCCGGGTCCGTAGCCGCTCCAGTGCGCCGGCGACGCGGTCGGCGGCCGCGCGGACCTTGTGGTCGGGGCAGGTGCGGGCCAGCTCCAGCAGGTCGGCTGCGGGTGCGGTGGTGAGGTGCTGGCGTAGCGCGGCGATGGCGGTGGTCTCGTTCGGGGCGGTCATCAGCTCGTCCTCATCTCGTGGGCGCGCATGTAGGTGGCGATCAGGGTGAGCAGGCCCATCACGTGGGCGCCGACCGCGGCCGGGCTCTTGGGGATGGCCGTGCGCAGCGCGTCGATCCGGGTGGCGTCGTGGGTGGCGCGGGCGGCGATCATCTGGGCGGCCCAGCGGGTGACCGGCTCGATCGCCCCGTCGTCGGCCGCGTCCCGGCCGGCGAGACGGCGCTGCACGTCGGGCGTGGCCGCGATCAGGGTGTCGATCCACACCAGCAGGGCGCTGGTGATCGCGCCGGGCCCGTGGTGGGCGGGTAGGTCCAGCACTGCCGTGCGGGCGCCGTCGATGTCCTCGGCGACGGCCAGGTCCAAGGCGGCCATCGCACGCCGGTGGAAGGCCCGGTGCTCAGGACAGGAGGAGGCGGGAGGGTGCGGCAGGGCGGCGAGCAGCTCAGCGAGCATGGCCCGGTGCGCGGTGAACACCCGCCCGCCGTGAGTGTCTGCCAGGTCGGCGACCAGGGCGGCGTAGCTGTCGGCCCGCACCCATTCGGCGCGTCGGGCGTCGTCGGCCCCTGCCACGGCGGGAAGCTCGGCGACCTCGCCCAGGTCGAACAGGACGGGCCAGGTCACGATCCACGCCTCATCTGAGGCGCGCGGGTCCGGGACGTACCGGGCCGGCCACACCGTGCGGGGCATCCCCGCCAGGTCGATGCCGGTTTCCTCGGCGCCTTCGCGGACCGCCGCGTCGGCCGGGTCCTCGTCGGGCTCCACCATGCCGCCGCAGATCGCCCAGCCGTGGTCGTCGTCCCGCTCGACCATCAGCAGCCACCG
Source organism: Streptosporangium roseum DSM 43021 (assembly GCF_000024865.1). Lineage (NCBI taxonomy): Bacteria > Bacillati > Actinomycetota > Actinomycetes > Streptosporangiales > Streptosporangiaceae > Streptosporangium > Streptosporangium roseum. Next base: position 26,231 of record NC_013596.1, read on the forward strand.
GCCGGTCTTGGTGGTAGCGGTGACGATGGCGTCGGCGGCCTGCTGCTCGCCCCAGTGGCCCAGCTCGCCCCGGCCGTAGCGGATGCCGGTCGCGCTGTGAGGGTTGAGCGGGCGGCCGTTGCGCACCTCGAACCAGATCGCCGCGGCGGCCTGGCGGGGCGCCCAGTCGATGCGGGTGGGGTCGGTCTCCGGGTCGGCCCACCCTTCCTGGACGCCTCGGGTGAGGACGTCAGGGTGGGTGTACGTGGTTGTGCTGTTGCTCATGGTGTTCTCTTTCAGGTGGTGGGGGCTGGAACCGGGTGCGGGTGCTCGCCTGGCCCATCGGGGTGGGCGAGCACCCGCAGCGGCTGCTACAGCAGGCCCAGCGGCAGGGAGGCGACCACGACGACCAGGGCGGCGAGCATCAGGTCGACGGCCCGGCGCAGCCGGACGTACTTCGCCCTGGCGATGCTCGACAGGCGGATCACGTCCTTGGCGCGGCGGGTCTCGGGGTCGGCGGCGAGCTCGTCGAGCAGCTCGTCGACGTCGCAGACCTCGGCGTGGGAGACGAACCCGGTGCCCTGGCCGCGGCGGGGCAAGGACGGCCGGATAACGCACAGCGCCACGGCGGACGCGGCCGCCAGCAGCGCCACCGCGATGCCCAGACCGATCCGCGCCGGGACTGCCAGACCGGAGGCCAGCACCGCCAGGGCGGCCAGCACGGAGAACGCGGTGCCAGCGAAGGCGAGCACCGTGGCGGCCTTGGTGTCGGTGCGCACCAGCTCGGCGCGGGCGGCGCCGGCCTCGGCGATCAGGTCTGCGGCGGCGGACTCGTCGAGCCGCTGCAGCCGGTCGGCAGGCAGCGGGATGACGATGTCGGGGGCGACGTCGCGGTGCCAGTCGGCGTCGGGGTAGACCTCCTGCCAGGAGGAGGTCACCACAGCAGCGGGCCGCGAGCCGCAGGCGGCGACCTGGTCGATCCAGACCAGCTCCTCGGCGCGGGCGGTGATGAGCCCGGCGTCGTGCAACCAGGTCACCCACACCGGCTCGATCCCCGGGTTCTGCTCGAACTCCTTCTCGCTCAGCTCGCCGCGGCTGTAGGCGACGGTGCGCTCGGCCAGTTCCTGCAACTGCTCGGCCGACAGCCAGCGGACGTTGCGGGTCTCGCGGACGCTGGGGGCAAGCTCGCCGGTCACCTCGGCGCGGAACACCTCCCAGAAGTGGCCGACGCCGGCCGCGCCGGGAGCCCGGCGGCAGCGGTTGGCGCGCCAGCCGCCCATCAGCCAGGTCAGCGAGGTGACGGCCAGCCCGAGCTCCTCGGCGACCTCGGCGCGGGCGGCGTCGTCGCTGCTGCCGTGGGTGTCGACGTGACCGGCCGCCGGGGCGACCCCGGCCGGGAAGGTGGCCCGGTCGAACATCAGGTACTCGCCGGCGGCGTTGGTGATCAGGACGCCGACGCTGAGGTTGTCGCAGCGGGCGGCCGGGGCCAAGGGAGTGGTCTCGGCAATCGGGGCGCCGTTGGCGGTGGTAGTGATTCGGTGCATCATGGGTGTTGCCTTCCTGATCTGCATGGATTGGTGGGTGAGCGGGCGCGCCCGGCGTGGCCGGTCTTGGCGGATGGACCACGTTGGTGCGCGCCTGTCCCGGGGATTCAGCAGCTGCCGGCGTCGTCCTGGTCGTCGTCGGCCTTGTTCTTGCGGGTCTTCTTCTTGGGCTCCTCGTCCTGCTGGTCCTCCTCCTCGGTGTAGGAGCCGTCGCGGTAGGAGCCGTCGGTGATCGGCTCGGGCGGGGTGTCCAGCGAGACGACCGCGGTCGCGGCGACGATGAGGGCGGCGGCGAACGGGCGGTTGAGGTGCTTGGTGATGTTCATGGCAGGTGGTGCCTTTCCGGTTGTGGTGAAGGGGGGCTGGCGGGTCAGACCCGGGGGGTTTTCCTGGTGGCGGGCTCGGCGACGAACAGGCCGATCGTCGCGGTGGCGTCGGGCGTGGGCTTGGC